>NZ_JDWE01000010.1:0-38907 GCF_000685765.2 Frankia sp. BMG5.23 | reverse complement strand
TGGCCCTGGTGGCCCTGGTGGCCCTGGTGGCCCTGGTCGCCGTCGTCGATGTCGACTCCGAAGTCCCGGGCGAGACCGGCGAGGCCGTCCGCGTAGCCCTGCCCCACCGCCCGGATCTTCCACGCGGGGCCGCGCCGGTAGATCTCCACCAGCGTGACCACGGTCTCGCGGGACAACGGCGGTGGTGCGAAGCGGGCGATGAGGTCATCATGATCATTATGGATGGTGACGGCGAGAGCTGGCAGCCGTCCGAAGGGCGTCGTACCGTCCTCGGGGCTGGCGGCGATCACGACACGTTCGGCGCCCAGGCGCAGCCGGCCCGGATCGACGGTCACCGCGCCGCCCGAGAGTGCCACGCCCGGCGCCCTGGGCTGGTTGTAGAACACGAAGTCGCTGTCCGCGGCGACCTTGCCGTTCGCGCCGGTGACGAGCGCACAGACGTCGAAGGGACCGGCGAGCCGGACCGAGACGGGGCCGGCAGGCAACGGCCCGTTCGCGCCAGGCACCAGGTCCCTCATCCGTTTCCACCCCTGTAGCCGTGGTCGTCCGCCATCGAGCGTTCGTCCGATGGTGCCATCCCGGACGTTTCGCGGTGTGCCCACGTTCCGTCACCCCCGACCAATCCGTGGGGTTAGGTAGCTTTCGCGAGGTTCTGTGGCTCTTATGCTATTCGGTGGCTCTCGTGGGGTTCGGTGGCTGTTGTGGCTGGTTTGATTGCCTTGTCGGTCTGTCCGGTCGTACCGTCACCTCGGTTGCCGTGATCATATGATCAATGGTCTGGCCTGCGGATTTTCCGGTGGGCTCACGCCGCTCATCGCGATCGAGGAGAGCCGGCGACCATTGGTGGGGGGCCGCTGAGGGATGATCGAGGCACCGTTCCGCGGTGCCCGGAGCAGGGTGGACCGCCGTTGAATGACGTCATGGGCTACGCCCTGCTCAGTCTGGGCACGGGCGCGCTCTACGCCCTCGTGGCCTCGGGTGTGGTGGTCATCGCCCGCGGGGCCGGCGTGCTCAACCTGGCCCAGGGCGCGCTGCTGGCCTGGGCGGCCTATGCCTTCCATGGGCTGCACGCCGGGTGGGGGCTGCCGCTCGGCCTCGCGGCGCCGCTGGCCGTGCTGTCGACGACCGTCATCGGGGTCGTGTTCCACCTGCTGGTGATGCGGCCACTGCGCGAGGCGACCTCGCTGCTGCGGCTGATGGCGACGCTCGGCCTGCTGATCATCTTGCAGTCGTTGCTGACGCTGATGTTCGCCGGTGCCGTGCGTACCTCCCCGACGGTGCTGCCGACCGGCAGGATAACGCTGTTCGACGAGCCCGTCGGCGTGTCCGTGTTCGTCCGGCTGGCTGTGGTCGCCGTGCTGGTCGCGGGGCTCTGGGCGGTGTTCCGGTTCACCACGGTGGGCCTCGCCGCGACGGTGGCGGCGGAGAACCTCAGGGCCGCCGCGACCTTCGGCTGGTCGGCGGACACCGTCGCCGCCGCTGCCTGGGGCGCCGGCAGCGCGCTGGCCGGTCTCGGCGGGGTCCTGCTCGCGCCGCTGCAGAACCCGTTGTCCTCGGCGAACCTGCTCCTGCTCATCGTCCCGGCGCTGGCGGTCGCGCTGGTCGCGCGGTTTCGCTCCTTCCCGATGGTGCTGGCGGGCGGGCTCGCCCTCGGGGTCGTCGAGGTGGAGACCCAGTTCCAGCTGGTCGCCGAGCACCCCTGGTGGCGCGGGGTCGACCGGGCTGTGCCGCTGGCGGTCATCGTCTTCTACCTCGCGATCCGCGGGCAGGGAATACCCGAACGCGGCCACCTCGCCGAACGTCAGCCTGCCCTCGGTAGCGGCCGGGTGCATCCGCGCGCCCTCGCGGTCACCGTGGCGGCCACCCTGGCGGCGACCTGGTGGCTGCTGCCGGTTGACTGGGTCGACGCGATCGACGCGAACGCCCTGTGGGCGCTGGTCATCCTGTCCGTCGTCGTGCTCGTCGGGTTCACCGGGCAGTTGTCCCTGGCGCAGCTCGCCTTTTCCGGCATCGCGGCGTTGATCGCCGGACGGCTCGTCGCGACCCGCGGCTGGCCGTTGGAGGCGGCCATGCTCGTCGGGGTCGCCGGCACGGCCGCGGTCGGACTGTTGTTCGCCCTGCCGGCGCTGCGGACCCGGGGCCTGCAGCTCGCGGTGGTGACCCTGGGCCTGGGCACCGCCGTCGACGCTCTGCTGTTCCAGCGCGGCTACCACTCCCCGGCACCGAGGAGCGCGGGCTCCATCGGTTCGCTGTTCGGCGATCTGGCCTCCCCGGAGGGCACGGTCGTCGGCCGTCAGACATTCCTCGGCATCGAGTTGGACAAGGTTGCCAACCCCCGCGGGTTCGCGACCGTCTCCGTCCTCGCCTTCGTCCTCGTCGCGCTGGCCGTCGCCAACCTGCGGCGCGGGCGCGCGGGCCGGCGACTGATCGCGGTGCGGACCAACGAGCGGGCCGCCGCCGCGCTCGGCATCAGCGTGGTCGGCGCGAAGCTCTACGCCTTCGCGCTGTCGGCGGCCATCGCCGGATTCGGCGGGGTGCTCTATGCGTTCTACGTCTACGGGGAGCGCGGGAACATCGACTATGGCGGTGGCGCCTTCGCGCCGTTCTCGTCGATCATGCTCATCGCCTACGCGGTGCTCGGCGGGGTCGGCTGGGTCAGCGGGGCGTTCGCCGGGGCGACGATGGCCGCCGGGGCGCTCGCGACCCGGCTCGGCGGCTGGGTCGGCGACCTGCTCGCCCGGCTCGGCGTGCTGCTGCGGGTCGTCGTGGCGGCCCTCGCCGGGCTGCTCGGCCTCGCCGCCGGTGCCTCGCTCGTCAGCGCGCCGCGCCCGCGCCGCCGGCTCGGCGCCGCCGCCCGGTACGCCCCCTGGGCCGTCGCCGCCGTCGCCGCCCTGGTCGCAGCGGTCTTCGGCGGCTGGGTGCGGGACTGGCTGGCCGAGCTCGACCGCTACGTGCCGCTGATCGGCGGGATCGTCCTCGTCGTCGTGCTGTCCCGGTCGGGTGGGGGCATGGCGCCGGAGAACGCCCGCACCGCCAGGCTGCTCCACGACCGGGTCCCGGCGGCGGCCGCCCGCCGCCGTCGCCGCGATGCCGCCCGCCTGGCCCGCCTGCTCGGCGCGCCGCCCGCCGCGCTGCCCGCCGTGCCCGCCGTCCTGTCGGTCTGGGGTCTGACGGTCCGGTTCGGCGCGGTCACCGCGGTGCGCTCGGTCGACCTGCGGGTGGAACCCGGTCAGATCGTCGGGATGATCGGCCCGAACGGCGCGGGCAAGACGACGGTCATCGACGCGATCACCGGTTACACCCCGTCCTCGGTCACGTCGGTCACGTCGATGACGTTGGGCGGCGTCCGGCTGGACCGTCTGCCGGCGCACCGGCGGGCCCGCGCCGGCATCAGCCGGTCGTTCCAGAACCTGGAGCTGTTCGACGATCTGACGGTCATCGAGAACATCCAGGCGGCCAGCGACCGCCGGGACACCCGCGCCTATCTCACCGACCTGCTGTTCCCCCGGGGACGTCCGCTTGAGCCGGCCGCGGTCGCCGCGGTCGACGCCTTCGGGCTGCGCGACGATCTCCTGCGCACCGTGGCGGAGCTTCCCTACGGTCGTCGTCGGCTGCTGGCCATCGCCCGGGCCGTCGCGGCGCGCCCCGCCGTGCTGCTGCTCGACGAGCCGTGCGCCGGGCTGGACGAATCGGAGAGCGCGGAGGTCGCGGGCCTGCTGCGTCGGCTCGCCGACGACTGGGGACTGGGCATCCTGCTCAACGAACACGACATGGACGTGGTCATGGGGGTCTGCGACCGGGTGGTCGTGCTGGACGCCGGGGAGCGCATCGCCGAGGGGACGCCGGAGCGGGTGCGCGACGACCCCCGGGTGCGGGTCGCCTGCCTGGGGGAGGCGGCGGTCCCGGCCCGGCCGGCCGTCTCCTGGACTCGGCCGGCCGTCTCCTGGACCCGGCGGGCCGTCTCCTGGACCCGGCCGGCCGGCCCGTCCGCGGGCGGGACCGGGGACCGCGTCGCCGACAGGACGGACCCGGCCCGGTTCGCGGCCGGCCCCGCGGTGCTGGCGGCGCGGGGCCTGTCCGCCGGCTACGGCAACGGCCCGGTGGTCCGCGACCTCAACCTGGAGGTTCACGCCGGCGAGGTCGTGACCCTGCTCGGCCCGAACGGCGCCGGCAAGACGACGACACTGCTGGCGCTGGCCGGCGCGATCCCGTCGGCGGGAGGCGAGGTCCTGCTCGCCGGGGCCGTGACGACCGCCGCGCTGCACGAACGGTGCCGACGTGGCCTGAGCCTGGTTCCCGAGGAACGCTCGGTCATCATGGACCTCACCGTCCGGGAGAATCTCCGGGTCGGTCGATGCGACCCGGACCTCGCCCTCGCGGTCTTCCCCGAGCTTGCCGAGCACCTCGATCGGCGGGCGGGGCTGCTCTCCGGGGGGCAGCAGCAGATGGTGACCCTCGCGCGCGCCTTGGCGCGCCGGCCCACGGTTCTGCTCGCCGACGAGCTCTCGCTGGGCCTCGCGCCGCGCGTCGTGGACCGTCTGCTGGCGGCGGTGCGCGCCGCCGCGGACGATGGGCTCGCCGTGATCCTCGTCGAGCAGCACGTCCGCAGCGCCCTGTCGATCGCCGATCGGGTGCACGTCCTGCGGCATGGGGCCCTCGCCTGGTCGGGCACCGCCGCCCAGGCCCGTGCCGACCGGGAGACCCTGCTCGGCGCCTATCTGTCACCCGGACGGCCGGCGGACTCCGGCAATGGCGCCCCATCCGGCAATGGCGCCCTCAGCGGCCCGCGTGCCTGACCCGGGTCAGCGCGTGCCTCAGAGTCAGGAGGCGGCCCGGCGCAGGATGTCCAGGCCGGAGTAGGTCTCCGGGCCGAGTGGCACGAAGCTCTTCGACGCGCTGTCCCAGCGGGCTCCCCGCAGCGTGGTGTTGAAGATCCGTTCCGCCCCGGGGATCGGCGTCGTCGCCGTGAGGTTCAGCCGCGGGACGATGCCGCCCAGGTCCAGGTCGGTGGTCCGGTTGAGCTGGTCGAGCAGGGTGCGGGCGGTGAGCGGGCCGGACACCTTGTTGCCCACCTTCTCGGCGATCTGCACGGACAGCCACGCGCCGGTGGTGGTCGTCGTGGTGCGTAGCGCGGGGGCCGCGTCCGCGTCCCCGCCGGCCTGCTCGGCGTCCAGTTCGGAGATCATCCGGGCCACCTCGGGGAACTGGCCGGCCTGGCTCAGCTCGGGGAACGCGGTCGCGACCACGAGGTTGTCCGCGGCCGGACCGAGCGTCGACAGGTACTTCGGCGAGAGGGTTCCGGCCGCGTGGCAGGTCCGGACCCGCTGGCCGGCCTGGGAGATCACCGCGTAGGCGGCCTGGTCGAACACGACGAGCACGGCTCCGTCGGCACCGGACCGGGTGAGCTGGGAGATCGCCGGGGTGAAGTCGCTCGTCGTGATCGGAATACGGATCTTCGGATTGATCGGACGGTTCACCGCCTTCGCGCCGCCCTCGGCCATGATGATGAGCCGGTCGCTGGCGCTGAGGTCGTAGCCGACCAGCCCGAGGCGGGTGGCTCCCGCCTTGGCGAGCAACGACGGGCAGACCGCGGGGTAGAGCGCCAGCGGGCTGATGACGTAGCTGATCGGAGAGCTGAGCTCGGATCCGTCGGCCGAGATCCCGGCCGAACCGATGGACGGGATCCCCGCGTTCTCCAGGATGGGCATGATCCCACCCGAGCCGCTGACCTCGCCGACGACCGCGAGCACGTGCTGATCCACCGCCTGCTGGGCGCACTTCCTGGCCACGGCGGCGTCGTTCTTCTCGTTGCAGTGCACGAGCTCGACCCGGTGGCCGGCGATCCCACCCCGGGCGTTGACCCCGCGCACGGCGGCCCGGGCGGCGGCCACCATCTCCGGGTAGTTCGTTCCGGACGTGCCCACCGGGGCGATGATCATCAGTTTGACCGTTGATCCGGCCGAGGACGTGCCGGTGGCTTCGCCGTCCGAGTCGCCACCGCACGCGGCGAGCGTTCCCGCCAGCACGGCGCCCAGAACCGCCGCGGCGAGCCACCGGAGCCCGTACCGTCGTCCCACCGTGCCGCCTCCTCGTCGAGCGTGCCTCGTCCGCGTTCCGTGTTCCGGTCCCCTGCCGGGCCCCGCTGTCCCCTGCCGGGCCCCGCCACGGTAGACCTGCCTGCTCAGGACGGATACGCCCGGGTTGGCTGGGACCCGCGGGAGCCTCGGCGTGGGATCGCGTCCCGGCGTCAGAGCACCTCAGAGCACCTCAGAGCACCTGAGGTCACCTGAGGTCACCTCAGAGCACCTGGGACCAGGCGTAGGTGAACCCCATGATCTGGTCGGCGAGGGTGTCCAGGCGGGCCGCGACGGTCCGGTCGAGCACTCGCCCGTGCGGGTCGAAGAGCGGCACCGCGGTGTTCAGGGTGACGCCCAGCGGGGTCGGCCAGCCGCGCAGGGCGTGCACCGTCGAGCGCAGGGCCGTCAGCGTCGTCCCGGCCGCCTGCGTGCCCCGGGCGCCGACGATCAGTGCGACCGCCCGGCCGTCCAGGTAGGGCCGGGGCGCGCCGCGCAGGTCCTCCAGATAGTCCAGGGCGTTCTTGACCTGGCCCGATATCCCGCCGTGGTAGCCGGGAGTCGCGATCACGAGGCCGTCGGCCCGTTCGACGGCGGCGAGGAGGCGCAGCGCGGCGGCGGGACGTTCCTGGCGTTCCGGCGCGTACATCGGCAGGTCCAGGTCCGCCGCACCGAGCAGCATCGTCTCCGCGCCGGCCTGCCCCATCATCGCCAGCACCGTCGCCAGGGCCTGGTGGGTGGTGGAGTTCGCCCGGCTGCTGCCACCGATGCCGACGATTAACGGGCGGCGGCGACGGGCCCGCACCGGACCGGGACCGTCCGGCGGCATGTCGGGCGAACGGTGCGCCGAGACCCGGCTGGGCAGCCCGGAGACGGGATCCGTACCGACCGTCTGGCTGCGCCCGCTCCTCGGTTCGCCGTTGCTGGCACCCGGTTGGAACATGCCGAATGTGTCTCCCACTACCCCTCCTCGTCCCGGATCCGGCATCCCGGTCCGGCATCCCGGTCCGGCGTCCCGGATCTGGCTCATGTCGGTCCGGCGATGGACCGCCACCCGCGTACCGTCGCGTCTGTCCTATCGCGGATGTCCTGTCCGATGTCCTATCGGACGGGCTGACCACACCGATCGAGGGGGTTGTGGGTCCGGCGCAGCGCAGCCGGCAGCGCGCGAGCGCCCGGCCCCAGCTCGGCGATCCGGTCGTGCGGATTCGAGATGCGGCAGCTTCGCAGCGACAAGCAGCCGCAGCCGATGCACGAGTTGAGTCCGTCACGCAGAGCGACCAGGGCCGCGATCTCGTCGTCCAGCCGGCCGCGCCACCGCCGCGAGATCGCGGACCAGTCCGCCTTGGTCGGCGTGCGCGACTCGGGCAGCGTCGACAGGGTCTCCCGCACCTCGTCGAGACTGAGCCCGACCGCGGTGGCGGCGCGGATGAACGCCAGCCGCCGCAGGACATGGCGCTCGTACCGGCGCTGCCCACCCGAGGTCCGGGTGGCGGTGAGCAGGCCCTGCTGTTCGTAGAAGCGCAGCGCCGACGCGGCGAAGCCACTTCGCTGCGAGAGCTCACCCACAGTCATCATATCGGTAGGAAGCATGCCCGCAGACTATGGCGTTGAAGTTGAACTCAACATGAGGTTCCCGGAACCCGGCGGCGCCGCGACGGGCTGGTCGTCACGCCTCGTCACGCCTCGTCCCGTCATGTCCCGTCACGCATCGTCATGCTTCGCCGCCCCTCGTTGCCCCGCGTCGCCCCTCGTCACGCCTCGGCTTCGTGGTAACGGGGATCACCCCGGGCCGTCCCGGCAGCGCGTTTGCCGCGGTCGCCGCCCATGGCAGGCTTCGTCGCAATGGACGACATCACGCATCGGCGGTTCAACCCGCTCACCGGCCGTTGGGTTCTGGTCTCGCCGGGGCGGACGCGGCGACCGTGGCACGGCGGTCAGGAACCACCGCCGGTGCCGGCCGCGGTCGCCCATGATCCTCTATGCGACCTCTGCCCGGGTAACCTCCGGGCCGGCGGTGAACGTAACCCCTCCTACTCCGGTACCTACGTGTTCACCAACGACTTCCCGGCGCTGCGTCCCGACCCGGTTCGGCCCGCAGCCCTGCTCGTCGCCCCGCCCGCCGACCCGCCTGTCGCCCCGTCCGCCGACCCGGCCCCGGTGTGGCCGGCGGGTCCCGGATCGGGCCTGCTGCGCAGCGAACCGGCCCGGGGGACCTGCCGGGTCGTGTGCTTCGGCCCTCGTCATGATCGCGGGCTCGTCGACATGACTCCGGCCGAGGTCCGGGCGGTCGTGGACACCTGGGCGGCGCAGGAGGAGGAACTCTCCCGCACCTGGCGCTGGGTGCAGGTCTTCGAGAACCGCGGCACCGCGATGGGCGCGTCGAACCCGCACCCCCACGGTCAGATCTGGGCCTGCGACGCGTTGCCCGACGAGCCAGCCGCCGAGGACGCGCGGCAGCGGGAGCACTTCGCCCGGTCTGGCAGCTCCCTGCTGATGGACTACGCCGAGATCGAGACGGCGGCGGGGGAGCGGGTGATCCTGGCGGAGGAGCACTGGCTCGTCGTCGTGCCGTTCTGGGCGCTGTGGCCGTTCGAGACCCTGCTCCTGCCCCGGCATCCGGTCGACCGCCTCGCCGCGCTCTCCGACGACCAGCGGGACGGGCTGTCCCGCCTGCTCGGCCGCCTCCTCACCGGCTACGACGCCCTGTTCGACCATCCTTTCCCGTTCTCGATGGGCTGGCACGGGGCTCCCGGGCCGCATCCCGCGCCCGGACCCCGGCCGGGGCCGGAGCTGGGGTCGGAGCCGGAGCCGGAGTCGGGGCTGGGGCCGGACCTTGATCCTGGTTGGGGACCCGGCGATCCACCCGCGGCGTTCTGGCAGCTGCACGCCCACTTCTATCCGCCGTTGCTGCGCTCCCCGACCATTCGCAAGCATCAGGTCGGCTACGAGATGCTCGCCGACGTGCAGCGCGACCTCACCCCGGAGGCAGCCGCGGACCGGCTGCGCGCCGTCATGGCTCCCGTCGCCGCGAACCGGACCTGAGCCGAGCCCGCGCGGCCGTGGTCATTCCGCGTGCCGCAGGGCCCGCGACTCCCCGACACTGGCGTCATGAGAGCCGCCGAGTATCCGGCCACCGAGCATCCGGCCACCGAGCGTGCGGTGCGCGCGTTCGTCGAGACCTACGGAGAGCGGCCCACCCACCTCGTCCGCGCGCCCGCCCGGGTGAACCTCATCGGCGAGCACACCGACTACAACGACGGCTTCTGTCTTCCGGTGGCCATCGACCGGGAGCTGTGCATCGCCCTGCGCCGTAACGAGGCACCCGAGCTCCGGCTGGTGTCCGAGCAGGACGCGGTGCCCGCCGTGATCCCGCTGCCGCCGCCGGGCCTCGACACGCCGGTGTCCGCCCGGGCACCCGGATGGGTCCGGTATGTCGAAGGCGTCGCGGTGATGCTGGCCGCCGAGTCGGCCTCCCGCGCCGCCGCCGGATCGGGGGGCTCCCGTGCCGCCGCCGGGTCGGGCTTCCCCGCCGGAGGGGGCTTGGTGCCCTGGCGTGGCACGCTGGCCAGCGACATCCCCGTCGGCGCGGGACTGTCCTCCTCGGCCGCGCTGGAGCTGGCCGTCGCCCTGGCCGGTGCGCATCTCGCCGGGTTGACGCCATCGCCGACGGAGCTCGCGCTGCTCGCCCAGCGGGCGGAGAACCTCTGGGTGGGGGCGGCGACGGGCCTGCTCGACCAGCTCGCCTGCGCCGCGGGCGTGGCCGGCCACGCGCTGCGGATCGACTGCCGCACGCTGACGACCGAGCCGGTGCCGCTGCCGGGCGGGCTGGCCGTGGTGGTCATCGACACCGGCTCGCGCCGACAGGTGGTGACCAGCGAGTACGCCACCCGACGGGCGGAGTGTGAGCGGGCGGCGCGGGCGCTGGGCGTCGCCGCGCTGCGGGACCTCACGCCCCGGTCGATGGACGAGGCGGTGGCCCGGCTCGGCAGGTCCGCCCGGTCGGATGGGACAACCCGGCCGGGCGGAGCGGCCGGCGGGACCGGGCCGGATCCGGTCGCGCTGGATCCGGTCGCGCTGGATCCGGCCGCGCTGCGCCGGGCCCGGTTCGTCGTCGCCGAGAACGCCCGGGTCGACGCCGTCGCCGCGGCACTGCGCGCGGGCGACGCCCCAACGGCCGGGCGGCTGTTGCTGGCGGGGCATCGCGGGATCCGGGAGGACTTCGAGGTGTCGGGTCCGGAACTCGATGCGGCGGTCCAGGCGGCTTCGGCGGCTCCGGGGTGCTTCGGCGCCCGGATGACCGGCGGTGGTTTCGCGGGCTGTGCGGTGGCCCTCGTCGACCGGTCCCGGCTGACCGCCTTCACCGACGCGTTCGAGCCGGCGTATACCGCGCTCACCGACCGGCGGGCCGTGCTGCACGTCTGCTCGGCGGTCGCCGGCACGTCCGTCCTGGACCTCGGGTAGCGACCGGGGGGCGGAAGTCGGCGGCCCATGGTGGGGGCGAGCTCCGCGGCCAGATCGGCGAGGGGCGCACGGAAGATCATGGTCAGGGCGGGATGGGAACAGCAGGCCGCACGGCCCAGGCCCGCGTCACACCTGGGCGCACTCGTGCGGCCCTTCTCATGTCCCGCGGGCCACTCGTCCCGTCCGATCCCCAAGTCCCGTCCGATCCCCAAGTCCCACCCGATCCTCAGGCCGTTGACAGCGTCCACGTCTGCCGCATCCCGGATTTTGTCGAGACGGAGTGGCTCGGCGTCGCAATGGGCAGCCGGAGCTCGATGCTCATGGCTGTCGATCATGGCTCTGACCTGGGCCGTTGCACTACCGCCGGATCGCTGCAGAATCGGCCCACGATCCACCGCCGATCATGCCTTCAACCTGCGACTTTACTTTCGGGGTCGGGTCGCTGATCATCCCTGGAGGGATCGCAACACCGGTACCACCGCGGCCGGTCCGGCACATCAAGATGTCGCTGATCATCCCTGGAGGGACCGTGGTGGGGGGCACGGCGGGCCGGTGATGGTGGGATCATGACGGTGAGCCTCAGGGACGGGAGAAGACTGTGATGTCCGAGGAAACCGCCGATCCGTCAGGTGAGCCCGCGGCCGAGCGTGAACCGGGGGCGCGGTCGCCAGCCGGTCGGGAACCGTCCGGGCAGCCGGCGCCCGATGCCGAGCCGGGGCCGGACGCCGACGCGGGGGCGGATGAGGCTGGGGCGACGTTTGCGGGCAGGTTCGACTTCCGTCCGGTCGACTGGGACGGCTCGTTCAGCAGGGTGTGGAGGGCGCGGCATGGCCAGGAGCTGACGAATGAGCTTGCCGCCGAACAGGAGCGGCGGGAGAACCGGAAGTGGTTCGAGCGGTATAGGCAGGAGCTGCTGGACCGGATGGATGCGGAGTCCGCCCGGGAGGCGGCACGGCGCCGGGCGGAGGACCGCGAGCGGGCGGTGGCGGAGGGCGGGCGGCCGGCGCGGGGGGCGGCGGACGAGGCGCTGCTCCGCAAGCTGGAGCTGCTTGATCGATTTCCGCCCGTCGACCCCGGTGACCCCGACGAGCCGGCCGGGCCGGCCGACCCGCGGTGACCGGCGTGCCGGCGCCAGTCAGGGGTCGCGGTGGCGGAATCTCGGCTCCACCGGGATCGGCCGTTCGAGGGGCGGCGGCTGATCGTGGCGGGTCTCGCCGACAGTGTCGGCGAGGGTGCGGCGGGCCCGGGTGCTGTCCGGATGGAACGGGCCGTGCTCGCGCAGCGCGTCGGTGAGCGCGGCGCGGTAGAGGGGGACGGCGTCGGCGGGCCGGCCGGCCTGGCGGTAGGTGTCGGCGAGGGCGCCCCGGGTGGCGCGGGTGTCGGGGTGGCCGGGGCCGAGGAGCCGCTCGCGGACGGCGAGGACACGTTCGTTCAGGCCGACGGCCTGCGGAAGCCGGCCGGTGGTCCGGTAGACCTCGGCGAGCCCGTCGGCGGTGCGCAGGGTGCGCGCGTCGCCGACGCCGTGCGCCCGGCTCCGGTCGGCGAGCAGCCGTTCGAGCAGCGGCACGGCCGCCTCAAGCTGCCCGGTGCGCCGGTAGGTCGTCGCGAGGGCGTTCCGGGCCTCGACAGTGTAAGGGTGCGCGCGGCCGAGGACGTGCTCGTGGCGGTCGAGGGCGCGTTCGAGATGGGGGACGGCCTCGCCGGGCCGGCCCAGCCTGAGGTGGGCGGTGGCGAGGCTCTCGCGGGTCTCGGTGGTCTCGGGGTGGTCGGGGCCGAGGGCGCGTTCCCGGCCGGTCAGCGCGCGGCCGAACTCGCGTGCGGCGTCGTCGAGCCGTCCGGCGTACAGGTGGGCGCGGGCGAGTCCGTCGACCGTTTCGAGGGTGTCGGGGTGGTCGGGGCCGAGGGTGCGCTCGCGGCCGGTCAGCGCGCGGCCGAACTCGCGCGTGGCGTCGTCGAGCCGTCCGGCCTGGTGATGGGTGACGGCGAGCTGGTGGCGGGTGCCGAGGGCGGCGGGATGCTCGGGGCCGAGGACCCGTTCGCGAGCGGCGAGGGTCTGCTCGAACAGCGGCACGGCGTCGCCCACCGCGCCGATCCGGCGGTAGGCGACGGCGAGGCTGTGGCGGGTGTCGAGGGTGGCGGGGTGCTCCGGGCCGAGGATCCGCCGCTGGTCGGCGAGGGTGTCCCGCAGCAGCCGGGCCGCCTCGTCGTCGCGGCCGGCGGCGTCGTAGGCGCGGCCGAGGCTGTGCCGGCCTTCCAGGGTGTCGGGGTGCTCGGGGCCGAGGATGCGTTCCCGGGTGGCGAGGGTGCGCTGGAACATCTCGACCGCGCGGTCGGTCTGGCCGACCTTCTGGAATAGCTGGGCTAGGGTGTCCCGGCTGACCAGGGTGTCGGGGTGCTCGGGGCCGAGGATGCGTTCGCGGTCGGCGACGGTGTGTTCGGCCAGGCGGCCGGCGGCGTCGATCCGTCCGGCGCCGAGGGCGACCCGCGCGAGGGTCTCCCGGCAGGCCAGGGTGTCGACGTGCACCGGGCCGTCGAGCCGCTCGCGGGCGGCCAGGGCGCGGGCCGCGAGGGGGAGGGCCTGATCGGCTCGGCCCTGCCCGAGCAGGTAGGCCGCCGAGCGTTCCGCCAGCCAGGCGGCCTCCGGACCGTCGGCCTCCGGACCGTCGGCCTCCGGACCGTCGGCCTCCGGACCGTCGGCGTCGGTGGAGTCGGCGTCGGTGGAGTCGGTGGCGGTGGCGTCGAGCACGGCGAGCGTGTGCGGGAGCAGCTCCCGCCAGGCGGGCCAGGCTTCCGGGTTGGCCGTGACGGCGTCGGGCAGCGACGCGCGCAGCATCCGGGCCATGGTCGCGACGATCTCGTCGGCCTGGTCGGGGCCGGTGTGGGTGTGCACGGCGGCCCGCACCAGCCGGTGCATCGTCACGGTGTCCGCGTCGCGGTGGGCCAGGCCGTACCGCTCCAGGACGCCGACGGTGTCGGCGAGGGCGAGCGGGTCGCCGGCCGCCGCCCGCAGCCCGGAATCGGGGATCACGTCCGGCTCGGCGGTGAACAGCCGGATCGGGATCGGTTCGTTGTCGCCGTGCGCGACGATCCGCAGCAGGTGGCCGGCGGCCGGTGCCTCGGCGTCGAGCCGGCGGATCGGCTCGTCCCAGAGGGTGGCGGCGGTGGCCCCGGGCCGCCCGCTCACCTCCCCCTGCGCCAGGAGGACCTCCGGCCGGTCGATTAACACCTGAAGGTAGGTCTCGGCGGGGGTGCGGCCGGTGCTGATGCGGTGGGCGGCCTGGTCGAGGGCGAGCGGGTGGTCCCCGAGCCGCTCGGCGATCCGGTCGGCGACCGTCCGTTCGACGGCGGGCAGCCGGCCGGCGAGCAGGGTGACGGACTCGGCCCGGTCCATCGGTCCGACCGGCACGACCGGGCCGAGATGGTCCCAGCCGGGGTTGCGGGAGGTCAGTAGCAGCCGGCCGGGTTCGGTGGGCCGCAGCCAGTCCGGCAGCGTGTCGGCGTCGGCGGCGTCGTCGAGGACGATCAGCCAGCGGCCGTCGGCCCGGCCGAGGTTCGCGATCACGGCGGCCGGTTCCGCGTGGCCGGGCAGGCCCACCGCCGGGGCGAGCTCGCGCACCCGCTCGCCGATCAGCTCGGGGCGTTCCGCCGGCACCCACCACACGGCGTCGAGATCCGCCCGGTGCTGGCGGACGTACTCGGTGACCAGGCTGGTCTTCCCGATCCCCGCGATTCCCGTCACGGTGACCAGCGGCGAGCGGGACAGCGCCTCGTCGAGCCGGGCGAGCGCGGCCGTCCGGCCGACGAACCGGGCCGGCTGATCCGGCACGTTCCACACCGCCGGCAGCTCCGGCGGGAAGATCCCCCGCCGGCCCGGGAAGCCCGGCGGCTGTTCCGGTTGTGGCCGGTCGCCGCGCAGGGCCGCGAGCAGGCTGGCCCGGACGGCGATCTCGCTGCGGTCGAACAGGTCGACCGGGACGAGTTGGCCTAGCAGACCGGGCAGCGGCCGGTCCGCCACCCTGGTCACCAGCAGCCGGCGTTCGCCTCCGGTCGGGTCGGCCGACCACGCCGCCGCCCATTCGGCGACCGCGGGCGAGGAGCGCAGGTAGCCGTCGGAGACCACCGCGATCGTGTGCCGGGCCTGGCTCACCGCCCGGTCCAGCCACCCCACCCGATGCGTCCCCGCCGGCGCCCAGGACTCAAGCAGGACCTGGTAGCCGGCATCCTCCAACGTCCCGGCGATCCATTCGGCCCAGGCCCGCCCGTCGTCCGCGTACGACACGAAACAGTCGGGAGCGCCGTGCCCATCGCCCCCGCCGGTCACCGTCCCAGCATGGCATAGTCACCGAAACGGATTAACCGAGGATGGCGTCGATCGCCCGGTAGACGCGTTCCTCGGAAACCGGGTACGGGGTGCGCAGGCTCTGCGCGAACAGGCTCACCCGCAGCTCCTCGATCATCCAGCGGAGGCGCCGGATCTCGGGCGCCGGCTCCCGGCCGGCGGGGACGGTGGCGAGCAGCTCCCGATAGGCGTCCTGGACGCGCCCGACGGTCGCGGTGTTGAGCCTGTCCCGCCCGGGATCGCGGGGCAGCCGCTCCAGTCGCCGTTCCAGCGCGGTCAGGTAGCGGACGAGGTCCGCCAGCCGGTCGGCCCCGGTGTCGGTGACGAATCCCCGGTAGATCAACGAGATGAGCTGGTCACGCGCGTCGGCCACCGACGCCGCCACCGCCGGGGCACGCAGCTCGCGCAGCGCCAGATCGACCGCGTGGGCGAGGCCGAGCACCTGCTGAACCTCGCGGACCACCTCGAAGGCGGCCTCGGGCAGTCCCGCGCGTACCGCGGCGAGCAGCGCGGTGAAGCCCGCTTCGTCCCAGGCGGGCCCGCCGGCCGCGGCGATCAACCGGTCGGCGGCGGCCCGCACACAGTCGTCCAGCAGGTCGGCGGCGTCGCGGTGCGGGTTGTGGCTCAGGGCCAGCTTCGCGGCGTTCGACAGCCGGGCGTTGAGGCCGCGCACCGGGGAGGGGACGCCCAGCAGCACCAGGCGCCGGGTGCCGGCCCACATCAGCTGGCGCTGTTCGGCCTCGGTGTCGGCGGCTCGCACCGCGACCGAACCGCCCTCGTCGACCAGCGCCGGGAACGCCTTCACCACGTGGCCGCCCGCCACGTTGCCGCCGCGGCGCAGCTCGACGACCTTCGGCAGGGTGCCGAGGTCCCCCCACGCCCGCAGGCCGGCCCGCTCGAGGCCGTCCGCCGCGGCAGCGACGGCCTCCCGGGTCCTCGGGCGCAGCCGCTCCTTGATGGCGTCGAGGTCCTTGCCCTCGGCCAGTACCCGCCCGCCGGCGTCCTCCACCCGGAAGGTGAACCGCAGGTGATCCGGCACACCCGCCAGCGACCAGGAATCGCGCGGGATCTCCGGCCCGCCCATCCGGCGCAGCTCGTGTTCCACCGCGGTGAGCAGGGGCGCCTGGCGTGGCGTGATGTTCGCCAGGACCGCCTTGGCGTAGTTCGGCGCCGGGACGAAGCTGCGCCGCACCGCCTTCGGCAGCGCCCGGATGAGGGCGGTGACGAGCTCCTCGCGCAGCCCCGGCACCTGCCATTCAAAGCCCTCGGCGCCGACCTGGTTCAGCACGGCCAGCGGGATGTGCACGGTGACCCCGTCGGCCGCCGAGCCCGGTTCGAACTGGTAGCTCAGCGGCAGCGCGAGGTCGCCCGCCTGCCAGACGTCGGGGTAGTCGGCCTCGGTGATTCCCGTGGCGTCCGCGGTGACGAGCATCGAGCGCGGGAAGTCGAGCAGGTCCGGGGTCGTCCGGCGCGCCTTGCGCCACCAGGCGTCGAAGTGCCGGGCGGACACGATGTCCGCGGGGACGCGCTCGTCGTAGAAATGGAACAGCGTCTCGTCGTCGACGACGATGTCGCGCCGCCGGGCCCGGTGCTCCAGCTCCTCGACGTCGGCGAGCAGCTCCCGGTTGGCGTGGAAGAAAGTGTGGCGGGTCTGCCAGTCACCCTCGACCAGTGCGTGCCGGAGAAACAGCTCCCGGCACAGGACCGGGTCGATCCGGCTGTACTGGACCGGCCGGGAGGCGACGATCGTCACCCCGTACAGAGTCACCTTCTCGTCGGCGAGCACCGCGCCCTGCCGGCGCGACCAGCGCGGTTCGCTGTACGTGCGATGCACCAGGTGGGCGGCGAGCGGCTCGATCCAGTCCGGGTCGATCCGCGCGGCGGTGCGGCCCCACAGCCGGGAGGTCTCCACCAGCTCGGCGGCCATCACCCAGGCGGGTGGTCCGGACGGCCGCTTCGGCGCGTCCTCGCCCGCCGGGTCCCCCGGGTTCGCCGACGTGGCTGTCGGCCCGGTGCGCTCGGCACGGTTCGACCGCCGGGCCAGGACGGAGCCCGGCCAGAGCGCGAAGCGGCCGCCGCGGGCGCCGGCGTACTCCCGGCGCTCCGGGTCGTAACGACCGATGTGCGACAGCAGCCCGGTCAGCAGGGCCCGGTGCACGGTTCGTGGATCGGCCGCGCCGGAGCTGTCGTCCCGGGGGGTGAGCCCCAGGCCGCGGACCACCGCGGCGAGCTGGCCGTGCACGTCCTGCCATTCCCGGATGCGCAGGTAGTTGAGGAACTCCGTGCGGCACATCCGCCGGAACTGGTTGGCCGACAGCTCGCCGCGGGCGTCGCGCAGGTAGTTCCACAGGTTCAGGTACGCCAGGAAGTCCGAGGTCGGGTCCGCGAACCGGGCGTGGCGGGCGTCGGCCGCCTGCTGGTGCTCGACCGGGCGCTCCCGGGGATCCTGGATCGCGAGCGCGGCGGCGATGACGAGCACCTCGCGCAGGCAGCCCTGCTCGTCGGCGGCGAGCACCATGCGGGCCAGCCGGGGATCCACCGGGATCTGCGCCAGCCGCCGGCCGAGGGGAGTGATCCGGTGACGGGGATCGGACGCGGTGGCGTCGAACGCCCCCAACTCGGCGAGGAGCAGTTCGCCGTCGCTGATCTGGCGGGGGTCGGGCGGATCGAGGAACCCGAACGTGGCCATCTCGCCGAGGCCAAGGTCGGCCATCCGCAGGATGACCGAGGCCAGGTTCGTCCGCAGGATCTCCGGATCGGTGAACTCCGGCCGGCCGGCGAAGTCCTCCTCGCTGTAGAGGCGGATGCAGATGCCGTCGGCGGTCCGCCCGCAGCGCCCCTTGCGCTGGTTGGCGGAGGCCTGCGAGATCGGTTCGATGGGCAGCCGCTGCACCTTGGTGCGGTGGCTGTAGCGGGAGATCCGGGCGGTGCCCGGGTCGATCACATAATGGATCCCCGGCACGGTCAGCGAGGTCTCGGCGACGTTGGTGGCCAGGACCACCCGCCGTCCGGTGTGCGGCTGGAACACCCGGTGCTGCTCGCCGGCGGACAGGCGGGCGTAGAGCGGCACGATCTCGGTGTTCGGCCGCTGCTCGCGGGTGAGTGCCTCGGCGGTGTCGCGGATCTCCCGTTCGCCGCTGAGGAACACCAGGATGTCGCCCGGGCCCTCCGCGCACAGCTCGTCGACCGCCTCGCTGATGGCCTGGGTCTGGTCGCGCTCGGCCTCGCCGTTCTCCCTGCCGGTCCTCCGCGCGTCGGCCGGGCCGCTGGCTGGTCCGCCGGCTGGGCCGCCGGCTGGGCCGCTGGCCGCCGGGACGAGCGGGCGGTAGCGGACCTCGACCGGATAGGTGCGCCCGGACACCTCGATGACCGGGGCACCCGCGAAGTGGGCGGAGAACCGGGCCGTCTCGATCGTCGCGGAGGTGATGACAATCTTGAGATCCGGCCGGCGGGGGAGCAGCGACCGCAGGTAGCCGAGGATAAAGTCGATGTTGAGGCTGCGCTCGTGCGCCTCGTCGATGATGAGCGTGTCGTAGCGGCGCAGCTGGCGATCGGAGGAGATCTCGGCCAGCAGGATGCCGTCCGTCATGAGCTTGACCAGCGTGTTCTCGTGCACCTGGTCGGTGAACCGGGTCTGGTAGCCGACGACGCCGCCCATCTGGGGAGCCGGGGTGCGCAGTTCCTCCGCGATGCGGTCGGCGACGGTACGCGCGGCGATTCGGCGCGGCTGGGTGTGCCCGATCATCGCCCGGACCCCGCGGCCGAGCTCCAGGCAGATCTTCGGTAGCTGGGTGGTCTTGCCGGACCCGGTCTCCCCGGCGACGACGACCACCTGATGATCCCGGATCGCGGCGAGAATCTCGTCCTTGCGCTGGGTGACCGGAAGGATGTCGGGGTAGTCGAGCGTCGGAACGCTGGCCCGGCGCCGCTCCAGCCGTAGCGATGCCCGGTCCACCTCGGCGGCGATGGCCTGTAGGGCCCGCTGGCGCGCGGCGGGCTCGCGGGTGCGCCGGCTCTCGGCGAGCCGTCGGCCCAGCCGATGGGCGTCGCGAGGAGACAACCCGGTCAGCCGCGCGGACAGCTCCGCCGGTGGCACTGGGCCTGCCGGTGGCACTGGGCCTGCCGGTGGCACTGGGCCTGCCGGTGGCACTGGGCCTGCCGGTGGTGACGGCTGCTGCGGCGGCGTGGGCGGCGGCGTGGCGGGAGGATTCAAGAGCTGCCTTTCCACACGTCGTTAAGCCTAGGGCACAGCTGTCCCGGCGGCGTTGCGTTCCTCCGGCCCGTCGGGCGGCGGCGACGACTCTTCGGCCGGCGAATTTTGGGGACCTGAGCACGGTCTGCGGTCCCTGGACCGTGTCTTGCTCCCCTGAACTGGAGGTCGGGCCATCCCGTTACCTCTTCGACGGATGAGAGGTTCGACGGATGAGAGGCGAGGCGGTCCTTTGCCGACCAAGGCGAGGTGCGGCCGGTAGCCTGCCAACAGCCCACCCGGTCGGCGGGGGGCCGCCGCTCGACGCCGTCGCGGCCTTTATGCCGTCGCAACCTCTGTGCCGTCGCAACCTCTGTGCCGTCGCAACCTCTGTGCCGTCGCAACCTTGTCGTCGACAGGAACCTCGATGTTGAGGGGGCTGAGCCCTCATGATGATGAGGTGCGAAGTCGGCCCCCACCCTGGTCCGGGCGACCTCCTCGGGCCGGGCAGGGCGTGACCGCCGACGGGCGGGAGGCGGCCTCGTCCGGGGTGCGCGAGGCGGTCCCGTCCGTGGCGCCGGCCACCGTGCCCACGGTCGCCTCCGCCTCCGCCTCCGCGGGCACGGTGACCGCCTTCGGGGAGGGCGCGCTCGAGCTGGGCCGAGCCTCCGTCGAGCTGGGCCGGGCTTACCAGGCGCTGGAACAGGTCATGGGGCGCGTCCTCGTCACCCTGCGGGCGGTCGCGGTTCTGCTGACGGTGTGCTACGTCGCGGTCTGGCGCTGGTACGACCACAGGCCGGCGGCGATGGCCGTCGCGGGGCTGACGGCCATCGGCGGTCTCGTCTTCTGCGTCGTCGGCCTGCGACGCGGGATCCGTCGATCGATGACCACCGTCACGGTCGCGATGTCGGCGGTCCTCGCCCTGACGGCCTCGTCCTGGTTGCCGCCCGCTTCGGTGGGGGACAGCGGGAACTTCGTCTTCCTGACCGCCATCAACGCCGGGATCGTGACGGTCTGGACATTTCCGACGGCCGTCGCGTCGGTCCTGCTCCTGACGCTGTGCGGCGCCACTCTCGTAGGCGGCTGGGGCCACAATCCCCAGGTCTTCTCTCAGACCGCCATGCTGCTGATCATTCCCGGTCTACTCGGGCTGGCGATCGGTCGACTGCGCCGGATCGCCCGCACGGCCGACCAGCGCTGGGCGAACGTCGCGGCCCGGCACCGCAGCGAGGCGGTCGTCCTCGCCGTCGCCCGCGACCGCCGGGAACGGGAGCGAGTCATCCACGACACGGTGCTGAACACCCTGACCGGCATCGCCTGGGGCGGGGGACGGGACGTGGAACTCACCCGGCGTCGATGTGCGCAGAGCCTCACCGCCGTGCGCGGCCTGCTCGACCGGGACGACGAGGTCGGTCCGCCGATCGGCGAGCGGCTGGCCGAGGTCGTCCGCGACGCCACTCGACGGGGGCTGCAGGTCAGCCTCGACGACCAGCGTCTCCCAGCCATCGCGGGGGAACCTCCCGGTGAGCCCCCGGCGGTGGTCGTGGAGGCCTTCGTCGGAGCGGTCGGCGAGGCGCTGGTCAACGTGGAACGGCACGCCGGCACCCGGCGTGCCTCGCTGCTCCTCGGCGGTGGCCCGGGCCTGCTCATCGTGACGGTGTCCGACGCCGGGTGCGGCTTCGACCCGCGGCGGGTCGACTCCGCCCGGCTCGGGCTGCGCGAGTCCATCGTCGGACGGCTGGTGGATGTTGCCGGGACCGCCCGCATCGACGCGCGCCCGGGGCAGGGCACCGTTGTTGAACTGCAGTGGCGCGCCCCGGACGCGACGACGGGGCACGTGACGCGACCACATCCAAGCGATGATCGCGATGATCGTGGCGATCGGGATGATCACGGAGCCGGAAGGGCCGGAAGGGCCGGAAGGGCCGGCGGGCGGGTCGGTGGAAGGGCCGGCGGGCGGGTCGCCGATCGTCGGGACGTCGCCGCGATCGCCGCCGAGCTACGCGACGCCTATGCCGCCGGGCTGCGCCGGGCGCTCGGGCAGATCGCCGGGCTGTGGCTGATCATCATGCTCGTGCCGTTGGTCGGCACGGGTGGGTGGGTGCGGACGATGGCCGGAGCGGGAGCGCTGTGGCTGCTGGTGGCCGTGCTCACCGTCGTCTTCGTCCGGCGCGGACGGAGTCGGCCGATCAGCGGTCCCGAGGCGGCCGTGCTGCTGTTCCTGGCCGTCGCCGTCGCCGTCGCCGGCATAGCGAACACCGTCGGCGCGGACATCGTCCGGATTGCGGACTGGCCGTTGCTCGTGCTTCCCCTGCTCCTAGCGTTCATCACCGCCTCCCGGCCACTCTGGGAATGGGTGGGTGCGCTGCTGGTCGCGATTGCCATGATGATCGTTGCGGTGTTCCTGCGCGGTAGCACCGAATCGCTGGTGCTGGCGCGGCTGGGGGTACTGATCTACGGTGCGTGCGGGGTGCAGATCGTGACCGCGATGCTGGGTCCCCTGCTGCGCGGCACCGCGGAGACGACCGCCCGCGCCTTGGCCGCCGAGGCTGAGGTCGCCGCCCAGGTGGATGCGTCCACCATGATCAGGTGGGAGCGGGCGCAGTGGTTGCGCACCGTGGGGTGGGAGGTGCTGCCGTTACTCGACGGGGTCGCGGGCGGTTGGTTGGACCCGCGGGAAGCCGCCGTTCGGAGCAGGTGCGCGATGCGGGCGGCCGCTGTCCGTCGCATGATCACCGGGGGTGGTCCGTCGTCGGCGCTGGCGGACCTCGACGTGGTCGTCGCCGACGCCGAGGCCGCGGGAATGACCGTCCAGATCCAGCTGTCCGGCGATCTGCGGCTCGCGCCAGCTCCTGTGCGGGCCATGGTGGCCGATCAGGTGCGGGAGGTGCTCGCCGCCGTCCCCGGCGGCCGGGCGATTGTGACGGTCCTGTGGACGCCGGCCGGCGGCAGTGTTTTCGTCTCGCTGCCCTGGCCGCAGGGCCTGCCGCCCCCGCAGCTCGGCCGCGGGGGAGAGGACGCGGGCGGGATCGAGGTCGCGGTGGAGCTGGACGATCGGTGTCTCAGCCTGGAGCTGACCTGGCCGGCGGCGAGCGCGGTCACGGACCCGACCGGGCGGGTCGAGTCGATCGGTGGGCTGGCGGAGTAGTAGGCCGGCGGAACGGCGGGATGGCGGAGCAGTAGGACGGCAGGCCAGCAGAACGGCGGGCCGGTGGGCTGGCCGAGTAGTTAGGCCGGCGGGGCAGCCGGTCGGCGGGCTGGGAGCGAACCGCGTTCAGAGCTCGGTGATGATGCGCCGTAGCAGCTCGGCAGTGTCACCCGGGGTCGTGCTGTCGACACTGAGCCGGTTATACACCTCCATGTACCGGTCGACGTCCTCGCGCTTGTCGAGGTAGGCGGAACCGGTGAGCTGCTCCAGGTAGACCACGTCCGGCAGGTCCATTTCGGGGAAGCGGAGGATCGTAAAGGCCCCACCCTCCGCCGCGTGGCCGCCAAAGGCGAACGGCATCACCTGCAGGGTGAGGTTCGGCAGCTCGGACACGGCGATGAGGTGCTCGAGCTGGGCCCGCATCACCTTCGGTCCGCCGATCGGCCGACGCAGCGCCGCCTCGTCGATGACTATCCAGAGCCGTGGCGGGTCCTTACGGCACAGCAGCTTCTGCCGGTTGAGCCGCACGCTGACCCGGCGCTCGATGACGTCGACTGGTAGGCCACCACTACCTTGCGTGATGATCGCTCGGGCGTAGTCCTCGGTCTGCAACAGGCCCGGAATGAACTGGAGTTCGTAGGTCCGGATGAGCTGGGCCGCCTCCTCCAGGCCGATGTACGGCTGGAACCAGGACGGGAGAACGTCGTTGAAGTTCTGCCACCAGCCAGCGGCGTTCGCCTCCCGGACAAGGGCCAGCAATGGGGCGCGCTCTGCATCGTCCGTGACCTGATAGAAGGTCAGCAGGTCGGCGACGTCGCGTTCTTTGAAGCTGACGCGGCCAAGCTCCATCCGGCTGATCTTCGACTCTGATGCGCGGATGTGGTAGCCGGCGGTCTCCCGGCTGATGCCCTTCTCCTCGCGAAGTCGACGGAGCTGAGAGCCGAGCAGGATCCGACGTACGGTCGGTCCACTTCCCGGCTGAGCTGTCGTCACGGTCGGCCCCCTCGCCATGGTCAACGCAAGAGTAAGATACTCGATCTTCTGGTTCCGGATGGGTGGCTGGTTCTCTCGTCTGGGTGACACGCGCGTGTTTAGCGTAGTGAGGATTATTTGTATACACGCTTACGGGGAGCGCCGACGACGGGTCTCCGTTTAACGGGGGGTAGGGGTGCCCCCGGCTGTCGGGTGCAGGCGCAATGGTGTGGACGATGACATGTCCGGACATTCCACTCTCACGGTGCCAGATTCCAGGGGCGTGAGGACTTCGGGCCCCTGGACGGCGATCGTGTGCTTCCTAGTGTTACTCTCCACGGCTGCACCCCTCTTCGCTCCTCCCCCCACTCTCCCCATCGGGTTCCCCTCCGCCGTCCGGTCCCTCCGCCGTCCGGTCCCTCCGCCGTCCGGTCCCTCCGCGGATCTCTCCGGGTTCACGCCGGCGCTCTTCGCCGCCGCGCTGGTTCTGGTGCACGATCTCCGTCGAGTGCTGTCGAGGTGTCCCCCGTTGTTTTACAGCTATGTCGCGGGCCCCGGGACCACGAGTGGACCGGAAGGGCCACGGTTTTCGCTACGCCGAGGCTATGACCTTGTGCACAGTCAGGTCGCGCGCGGCCGGCCTCCCGTCGTCCGGGGAGCCGGAGTGCCCCGTCGTGAGCGCGCGTCTCGCCCCAGACCGGGGATCTTTTTCTCCCGGCTCGGTCCGCGGCCGCCTTGTACGGGTGCCTGGCGCATGGGTCGGATTCGTCACTCTTCGGATTTTTCGGACGTTTCGCCTAGTGGGGTCGAGGCCCGTCCATGGTCCTTCTGCGGAGCCTCACGGGCGGACTGGGCGCAGATTCGTGGTGCCTGCATGGTTCTTGTGATGGGATTTTTAGTGCTTTTGGTAGTTATATCAACATTCTCGGCGCCTTCGTCGGAAGCTGTCGATGCTCCCTTGATCTTCTCTTGATCTTTCTTTGGGCTTCCCTGGGGCCGCCCCGGGGCTGGTTCGGCGTGGAGGCCGCGGCGGCGCGAGGCGTCGGGCCGGGCATCTGTCACCCGCTTGATGCACGTGCACCCGACCGTGCTGTATCGTGAGCCAAAGTTCGTGCAGCCGCACACGCTGGCATGATGGGACGGTCTTCCGGGGGGGTGTTCCATCGTGGGTTTGGCTGGCGGTCGGCCGGCGGTCGGTGGTTGGCCCGTCGGTGGTATGGCGAGCGGACGGCGTGGGTCGGGGCCGTGGCGGCATGGCTTCCCGGGGCTTCAGGAGATCGACATGACCAAGATCTACAGCGGTATGTCCGCCGCGGCACTGCAGCGCGTGACATGGCAGAAGAGTCGTCGGAGCAACTCGCAGGGAAACTGCGTCGAAATGGCGAAGCTTCCGGGTGACGAAGTTGCCGTCCGTAACTCTCGGCATCCAAACGGACCCGCTCTGGTGTATACCCGAGCTGAAATCGAGGCTCTGATACTCGGGGCCAAAGACGGCGACTTCGACAACCTGCTCCAGTAGTCGCGCCCGTCATGGCCTTCCCGGTTCCGGCAGCCTCGACGAGGCGGGTACGTTCCATCGCCGTGTGGGCTCCCTATGCAGGGAGCCCACACCGGGTCGTGGACGGTGTGGGCACCGCGGCCGATTGTGGCCTGGGGGGCGGTGCCCGGCCGGACCGGGCGGGCGCGTGGCGAGACGGAGACAGTATGCCCACGTCGATCCCTGAACGGATCTTCAGCTCGGAGGATCTGCCGCTCCTCTCACTTCCCGGTGCCGACGGGCTCATCACCTGCCAGTGGATTCACGAGTCCATGAGGGTGCGGACCCCGTCAGGACGCGGCTGTGACGCCATCCGCGGCTGTGACGCCATCGAGGAGCGGCGGCGCGCGCAGGTCGGTTTCGTCCTGGTCGAGCCGGCCTGGCTGGTTCGCGCGGCGGCCGAGCGGCTCCGCGCGCCGGGAGTCGACGCCATCGTCCTGCACGCTCAGGCCAGCCCGCCAGGTCGCAGCGCGCTGGCCTTGGCGTTCGCCTCTCATCTGCGCAATGCCCTGAGACGGCCGGGAGCAGGCGGTACGCCCGCCCCCGGCGGCCCCCCCGGGTCCGGCAGCGAGCCGGAGGTCGGTGACAACGTCGTCACCGCCGGGGTGCGGCCGGATCTCAGCGGCTTCGCCGATCTGATCCGGGTACCCCATCTGGTGACCGTCACCGACGGCACCGGTGCCGTCGCGGACACGGTCGTGTGGGAAATCATGACCGGCGCGCGGTTCGACACCTGGCTCGATGGAGCTCCCCGGCCCGACCAACGAGCCATCGAGGCGCACCTGCCCGGTCTGTTGCGTCTGCGCGGCCTGCACCGGGTCGGCCGGCTGGATCATCCGGGCGCCGGTGCTCTGCTGGACCTGCTGGGCGGCGGCTATCTCTCCAGCAGGTTGATCCACCGCTGCCCCCGGGCCGTCCTCCCGCTCGTCGCCGCGACCTGACCCTCCGGTTCCCCGGCCGGGGGCCCGGGGATACCCGGTGTCCACCTGTATCCTGCCGTTATCCTGCCGTTCGCCGCTCGGGAGTGCCATGCGCGACGGTGGTTACGCGGCGCGCCTTCCACCACCTGACGGTCAGCCAGGGCCTATGGTCAAGCGCACCGGAACGCCGCTTTATGGGGAGAGTCGCGGATGACCGTATCGCTCGAGGACGCCCGTCGGATCATCGCCGCCGGGGAGAAATATGCGGTTCACCTCGGTCAACCGGTTAACATTGCTGTCGTTGACCACGCCGGAATTCTGGTTGCCCACGTCCGGATGGACAATGCCCGGCTCGAGACCGCGGATATCTCCGTCGACAAGGCGTGCGCGGCTCGGGCCTGGGCTCCGCCGGCCCATCTGGTCAGTCATACCGGTGGCGAGGGACACGCTGGCGGCGAGGCGCACGCCGGCGCCGAGGCGCATGCCGGCGGCGAGGCACCTGCCACGGGTGACGGCCGCGTCGGACGGGAGCGTCCGTCGCCGGCGGAACCGGTCGTCACCGGTCTGCCCGGTGCGCTGCCGCTGTGGCGGAACGGGGTGATCGTGGGGGCCGTCGGGGTGAGCGGTGGTCCCGCCCCCCTTGACCAGGCCATCGCCCGGGCCGCCGCGGCGGCGTTCTGACCGGGCCGACCGGACTGACCGGGCCGACCGGGCCCCACCCCCACGCGGTATCGCTCCCCACGCGGCACCGCGTGGGGAGCCCGAAGCGGGATCGGATCCTGAAACCGGGAGCGATCGATCTTCGGTGAATCTCACAAAATCAACGGAATGGCATCGAAGGGTGGTTCTTCTGGTTCAGGCTTGATGGAGTGGGGAGCGTCACGGCTCTGGGAGTCGGGCCGCACCGGCCTCGGCGCCGTCGTGCGGACCGCCGGGCCGCGCTGCTCGGGCTCGTGAGCCTCCTGATCGGCTTGGGAGCGGTCGGCTGCCGGGTCTCCACCGACGGGCCGACCGCGTCCCCGGCCTGCGCGGCGCCGGGCGTCGCTCCGGACGCGATCAGATTCGGCCTGCTCTATCCGGACACCGGAAACGCGGCGTCACTGTTCCGCTCCTTCCGGGCCGGGGTGGACGCCCGGCTCGGGGTGGCCGACAAGGCGGGCGGTGTGTATGGCCGAAAAGTGGTCTATGTCTGGCGGGATGACGCCTCGAATCCCGCCGGAAACCAGGCCGCCGCCCGGGGGCTCGTGGAGAACGACCAGGTGTTCGGAATCATCGAGTCGACCTCCGTGGCCAGTGGTTCCGCCGGTTATCTCAATAGCCGGCGAATACCGGTGACCGGTACCTCGCTGGAGGCGGCCTGGACCCATAACGACAACATGTTCAGCTACTCAAATATGATCTTCGACGGGCCGTCCGTCACGACCTGGGGTGAGTTCGTCGCCGAGCGCGGCGGCCACCGGGCGATCATCGCCCAGTCCGGGTTCTCGGCGACCTCCGTGACCCTCGCCGACAAGATGGCGTTGAGCCTCGCCGCGGCCGGGGTGCGGGTGCTCGGCCGGATCGACGCGACCGGGCCGATCGACATCCCGGGCATCGGCCGGAAGGTGCGCGACAGCGGCGCGGACGTCCTGGTCGGCGCCGTCACCGGCGCCGCCTTCGGCCAGGTGGTCCTGGGCGCCCGGGCGGCCCGGGCGGATCTGCGGGTCATCCTGTCGCCCACCGGCTACGACCAGCGTCTCCTGCAATTGTTCGGCGGAGTGCTGGCCGGGGTCTACAGCTTCGTCGACTACCTGCCGTTCGAGCAGGAGACTCCCGCTCACCAGCGGTTCCTGCAGGCCATGCTGGAGTACGCGCCCCAGGTGTCCCCGCCGGCCCAGCAGGCGGCCCTGTCCGGGTGGATCTCGGCGGACATGTTCCTGCGCGGTCTGGTGGCCGCCGGGCCATGCCCCAGCCGGGAGACGTTCATCAGGGGCCTGCGGGCGGTGCGCGGCTATGACGCGGACGGGTTGCTGCCCGTCCCCGTCAACTTCGCCACCCATTTCGGGCAGATCAACCGTTGCTACACCTTCCTTCAGGTCACCGCGGACGCGAAACGTTTCGCGCTGGTCCCGCCCGTACCACGGTGCGGGACCGAGATCGGCCGGTAGCACGTGCCCCATCGTGGCGCCGCGATGTGAGCCGCGTCCGCGCCGCCCGTGCCTCCTGACCAAGAACTTCGGACTAGCCTCGGACTAGCATCGCTGGGGCGGCAGAAGACGTTCCAGCTCCAGGACCGGTTACCCGGCCGGCTCGGGATCGTTACGAGGACGACACGGGCCGCACCCCGATCTTCCGTGATCTGCACCAGGAGAAGCCAGTGAGCTCAACGCCCGTCAACGTCACCGTAACCGGCGCTGCCGGTCAGATCGGCTACGCGCTGCTGTTCCGCATCGCGTCGGGCCAGCTGCTGGGTGCGGACACGCCGGTGAAGTTGCGTCTGTTGGAGATCCCGCAGGCCGTGCGGGCGGCGGAGGGCACGGCGCTGGAGCTCGAGGACAGCGCCTTCCCGCTACTGGCGGGGGTGGACGTGTTCGACGACGCCAAGCGGGCCTTCGAGGGCACTAATGTGGCCCTCCTCGTCGGCGCACGCCCGCGGACCAAGGGCATGGAGCGTGGCGACCTGCTGTCCGCCAACGGCGGGATCTTCAAGCCGCAGGGCGAGGCGATCAACAGTGGTGCCGCCGAGGACATCAGGGTCCTCGTCGTCGGAAACCCGGCCAACACCAATGCGCTCATCGCCCAGACGCACGCTCCGGACGTGCCCGCCGAGCGGTTCACCGCGATGACTCGGCTTGACCACAACCGCGCGATCGCGCAGCTCGCCAAGAAACTCGGCGTGCCCAGCGCCGAGATCAAGAAGATCACGATCTGGGGTAACCACTCGGCTACCCAGTACCCGGACATCTTCCACGCCGAGGTGGGCGGGCGCAGCGGCGCCGAGGCGGTCGGCGACCAGGCATGGATTGCCGACGAGTTCATCCCGCGGGTCGCCAAGCGGGGCGCCGAGATCATTGAGGTCCGCGGCGCCTCGTCCGCGGCGTCGGCCGCCTCCGCGGCCATCGACCACATCTTCACCTGGGTCAACGGCACCCCGGCGGGCGACTGGACCTCGGCGGCGATCCCGTCCGACGGCTCCTACGGGGTGCCCGAGGGGCTCATCTCCTCGTTCCCGGTCACCGCGTCCGGCGGCCGGTTCGAGATCGTGCAGGGTCTGGAGCTCGACGCCTTCTCCCGGGAGAAGATCGACGCCTCGGTGCGTGAGCTGGCCGAGGAGCGGGAGGCGGTCCGCGCGCTCGGCCTCATCTGAGCCGATTTCTCCCCGCCTGCGCAGGCCGGTGAAGCCTGCGCAGGCCGGCGGAGCGGAGGGACGTGTGGAGGGTCGGTCACGGTTGCCGGCCCGGAAACGTGATTATCCCTCCACGGCTCCGTGTCAGGCGGCGGATGCGGCGGGAGATGACACGAACGGCGGACTTTCCGGCGTCCGTTGTGGTTTCTTCTTGAGGGACGCCGGTACCAGTGCCGGTGCCCGCGGCGTCAGCCGACCGAATCGCAGGCGCGCGGGCGACGGGGGCGACGGGGGATGACGAGGTATCCGGTATCCGGTATCCGGTATCCGTGATTCCGGCTCTCGGCTGGCCTGTCGCCGATGCGCCTGCCGGTCGTCGGACGTCGGCCTGGAGCCCTCGCCGCCGTCAATGGTGGCGAGACGTCCGAGGAGAGACATTGTCCCTCACGTCCACTCGGCCCGTCCCCTCGATCCCGCCGCATTCCCTGTTGCTGTTCCTGCTTCAGCTCGCCATGCTGCTCAGTCTGGCAATTCTGCTCGGACGTGTCGCCGTGCGCCTGCGGATGCCTGCCATCGTCGGTGAGCTCTGCGTCGGCGTGCTCCTCGGCCCGTCGTTGCTCGGAACGCTGTGGCCGACCTTCTCGGACTGGTTTCTTCCGCGTGACGCCGCGCAGTTCCACCTGCTCGACGCGGTGGGACAGCTCGGTGTCCTCTTCCTGGTCGCGCTCAGCGGGTTCGAGATTGATACGCGGATCATCCGCCGGCGCAGTCTCACCGTCGCCCGGATCAGCCTCGGTGGGTTGCTCCTGCCGTTGGGTTTCGGGATCGTCACCGGCGTGCTGATGCCGTCCTCCCTGCTGGGCCCCGACGGCGACCGGACGGTCTTCGCGCTGTTCCTCGGGGTGGCGATGTGCGTGAGCGCCATCCCGGTGATGGCGAAGACGCTCATGGAGATGCGTCTGACCCATCGGGAGGTCGGGCAGCTCGCGCTGGCCGGCGGGGTCATCGATGACGCCGTTGGCTGGCTGATGCTGGCGGTCGTGTCCGCGATGGCGACCACCGGTGTCCGGGCGGGCGACACGGCGTTGTCGGTGCTTTACGTCCTCGGGGTGGGGATCTTCGCGTTGACGATCGGCCGGGTCGTCGTCCGGGCCGTGCTGGGACGGATCATTGCCACGAGTGGTGCCGGGGCCGGGGCTGGCGCCGATCCCGGCGCCAGGAGCGGGTCGGTCGTGGCCTTCGTGGCCGTGCTGGTGCTCGCGTCGGCGGCCGGGACGCAGGCGTTGGAGCTGGAGGCGGTGTTCGGCGCCTTCCTGGGCGGGGTCGTCCTCGGGTCGTCCGGCCTGGTGGATCATGCCAGTGTCGCCCCGTTGCGAATCGTGGTGATGGCGGTGCTTGCGCCCATCTTCTTCGCGACGGCGGGCCTGCGTGTCGATCTCACTGCTCTGAGTGAAACCCGGGTTCTGCTCGCGGCGGTGATCGTGCTCGCGGTCGCGGTCTTCGGCAAGTTTGCCGGTGTGTACGCGGGGGCCCGGGCCAGTCGGCTGACCCCCTGGGAGGGTCTCGCTCTGGGCGCCGGCATGAACGCGCGGGGAGTCATCGAGATCGTGGTGGCCAGCGTCGGCGTGCGGCTGGGGGTGCTCTCCACCGAGACGTACACGATCATCGTTCTGGTCGCGATCGTCACGTCGGTCATGGCTCCGCCGATCCTGCGCCGCGCCATGCGACAGGTCGAGCAGACCGCGGCCGAGGAACAGCGTCGCCTTGTGCTGGACGGTCACCATGCGAGCGGTGCCGGTGGCGTCGGTGCCGCGGAGGCGGGTGTCATCACCCGTCGCGAGACCCGGACGCTCCCCGCGGCTCGGTCCCGCGCACGATACCGAAGGTCGGTGAACCCATCCAATACAACGGGTAGGGACGGGTTAGAATTCGAGGACGAATCCGCCGGCTGACGGACCACCTACCGTCGCGTCGCCGGATTTCTGCGGGCATGCCTACGGGGGACTCGTGACGGACCGGCTGACCGAGGCGGAGATCGAGGCGCTTTCCGCCACTTTTACCAACCAGATGAAGGCGACTCATCTGTTGGAACGTGCCGGGCTGGCGCGTCGGCACCATCCGCAGTTCTACCCGGGTGAGTCGTCGTTCGAGTTCTGGTCCGAACTCGCGTCGCTGTTGGAGAACGGCCTGTTGCCGGACGGCCGGAGGCGCATCCTCACCGAGGCGCATCGGGACTATCGGGGCAACCGGATCTTCGCCGACGCCGTCCGGGAGGACGGTGTTTCCCGTGGCGAGGGCGCCCCGTGGGAGGACGGCGTCCCGCGGCATGTCAGCGTCTTCTGCCTGGATGCCAGGCACTACAGCCGTCAGGACATCGCGACGCAGGCGAGCTGGCGGGAGGGGCTGCGCCGGATCGTCGATGAGGCGGTCGGAGGCGCCGGCCTGCCTCCCCGGTCGATCCGGCTGCGCCAGGATCGCGGCGACGGCTTTCTTGCGGCCGTGGCCGCCGACGCTCCCAAGGCTGTCCTCGCGACCGAGTTCGTCCGGGAACTGCGGATCGCGCTGCGGACCTACAACCGGGGGCGTGACGAGACCGGCCGAATCCGGTTGCGGTTGGCCCTGCACCAAGGCGAGGTGGGTATCGGCGGCAGTGGTTTCGTCGGCGACGCGGCGGTGGTCGCAGCCCGGCTGGTCGACGCGGACCCCGTCCGGCAGTTGCTGGAACAGGACAGGGACGCGGAACTGGCACTCGTCCTGTCGTCCGAGTTCTACCACAGTACGGTGGCCGGGCGGCTGCGGGATCTCGACCCGGCGCAGTACCGCCGAGTCGAGGTGTCGGTGGCGGGCAAGTACGAGGGCCTCGCGTGGATCACGCTGCCGGGGCGCCCGTTTCCGGTGGTGCGGACCCCGTCGAACGGCTCCGATCAGGGGCCGGTCGCGGACGGGAAGTGGGACTTCCTCATCTCCGCGGATCCGTCCGATGAGGCCTGGGGCTCCTGGATTGCCCGCGTGTTGGAAGGCCGTGGTCATTCGGTGCATCTGGCGGCCCTCGACGCGCTGCCCGGTGAGCACGAGATCGGTCTGCTGCATGAAGGGATCTCGCAGTCCCGGCGTACCCTCGCCGTGCTGTCGAAGAGCTACCTGGCCTCGGAGAAGATGCAGGCGGCCTGGCAGGCGGATCCCAACGGCGTGAAGCGCACGCTGATTCCGATCCGCGTCGAGACCTGTGACCCGGCCGGGCTGTTGCGCGGCATCAGCTACATCGATCTCGTCGACAAGAAGGACGGTGCGGCGGCGGAGCTTGAACTGGTCAGGCAGATCGTCCGGTCCCTGAACGGCCGCGGTTCCCGGCCGTCGACTCCGCCACCCTTCCCCGGGCAGCGATCCTGACCGGCCGCCGGCCGGGATCCTCGCGGTCCGCCGCCTCGACGTCGTCGGAGTCACCAGCGGTGCCGGTATCGGGGTCACCAGCGGTGCCGGCGTCGATCAGCAGTCGGCCGAGCCCGCGGCCGTAACTCGTGCTTCCCTCCAGCCTGGACCAGTCGGCCAGCGCCGTCATCATGGCCCGCAGTCCCGCTGCGGACGGTTCTCCGGCAACCGCCTGCTCGGCCTGGCTCTGCACTCTCGCCAGCCAGGTCAGCGCCTCGTTGCCGGCTGTCCGGGCGCGCCGGGCCGCCTCGTCGATCCGGGCCCTGCGCAGGATCGGCCGGCCTGCCGCCGTCGGCGCCCCGGCCAGCCGGAGCAGTCCGGCGGCGCGCCCGCCCTCCGACCCGGCGCGCCCGTAGGCGGTCAGGGCCCGCTGCCACAGTTCCTCCGCGCGTTCCGGATAGGCCGTTCGCGACCGGATGACCCGGCTCCCGCCGGGCCGACGGCCGAGCGTCTGCGCCCCGCCGTCCGGGAAGCCGGCCCAGTCGCCGCGCACCAGCGCCGCATGGGCCAGTGTCGCGTGGTCGGACCCGGCGCCGGCCTCGACCGCGTCCAACGCCATGCCGGCCTCGGCCTCCTGGTTCGCCCGGAACAGCAGATCCGCCCGCAGGATCCGCGCGTACGCCGCCGCCTGTGGCACCGGAAGCTCGTCGAGATGGGTGACGAAGAGATCAGCCGTGGCCAGGGCCTGCATTACGAGTGTTCCGGCAGGGTCGGCGGTCCGTGCGGCGCGCGGCGGATCGGCGCCGTGACCGTGCACGACCACGTGATGGGGCAGGCGATAGGACATGCGATGGGGGATGTGATGGGGGATGTGATGGGGGCCGGGCTCGTGCCTCCGGCCGGTTTCGCGGTGGTCGACGCGGAGACCGGTCAGGGCCAGTTGTGCCCGCGCCACCCGAATGCCGGGGATGATCGCGGCGCCGAGCACGCAGATGACCGCGGTCGTCGGTTCGAGCAGCGCGTGCCGTTGACGGGAGATGACCTGCGTTGTCCAGGCGATCAGCGGGGCGTCCGTCATGGTTCGCGACGGCCCGGCTGGTTTGGCCAAGCCGGCCGGAGGCGGAGCGAACGTCCTCGTGGCCCAGGCTCGGACGACGCCGACGTCATCAGGGGACCAGTTGAGGTCGAGAGCCAGCGCGGCGAGGTAGAGCGCCTCGTGCGCCGCCATGTGATCGGGGTCGGTCGGGTCGTGTTCGCTCTGCCGCAACTCCCGCAGTGCTCCTTTCGCCCGGCCGGCGGCGAGCGCCGTCGCCGCGCCGATGAGATGGCGTTCCGCGGGAGGCGGGGAGGGGTAACGGAGAGGCACACCCGCGGGCTCGACGCGGTGCTGTTCGTGCAGCAGGAGCGCTACCAGGAGCCGGGCTGAGGCAAGCGGCATCGTTGCGGTGTTCCTTCACGGACAGCGGGATGGGTCCGGAGCCAGATTTCATCGGAAGAAAGTAAAAATAGCGGGGCATGCCGACAGTATCCGGCGACCCGCCGCGCGGAAATCCATTCCGGCGCTCTCGCCGCGGCCAGGTCGTGGTATCTCTGGTATCTCGCTATATTTTTATAATTCTGAAAAATGCTATTCATTGTCTCTCGGGAAATACGAAGACCGGGGTGGACGTATGGTCGGGGTGGACGCGGTCCTCAGGCCTCCGCAGGAGCATCCGGGCATGTGGGACGCCGTCGACCTGGCTCAGATCGGATCCCATGGCACCGCGTCGTAGCGGCGGGTAAGCGTCGTCATGAGCCATTCGGATCCCATGGCACCGCGTCGTAGCGGCGGGTAAGCGTCGTCATGAGCCATTCGGATCCCGCGAAGAGGTGGCCGTCGATGGCCGGACGGGCGCGATCCCGCGTGAGTTGGTGACGAAGGCGGCCTCGGCCCGCCAGATCCGCCAGTCGCACGGGGGCCCGTACGCTGGGCGGGCCGCCGTCCGCCGGTGCCTGCTCCAACAGCGTCATGGTGACTCCGCGCAGGGCGGGAGCGTCTGGCCAGACGATCATGTTGCCATCGAAGAAACCGATGTTGGTCATTGCGCCCTCCGCGACGAGCCCGCCGGGGGCGGTCAACAGGGCGTCGTCGTAGCCGTCACGGCGGACGAGCCGGCCGTGCTGGATCTGCGCGAACGTCCCGAGATGCTTGAGGTGGGCGAACGGGCGCAGGTACGGCACTGACCGCAGCCGTTGTGGGGTGGTCGGCATGGTTGCCGGTTCGCCGATCGCGACAATGACGCGCACCCCTGCGCCGTCCGGCTGCTCGGTGACGACAATCCGGACCGTGGCATCCAGCGTGGTGGCGGCTGTCGCCGTGGCCTCGGAGCCGGCGGCGGCCGTCTCGGTGGCGTACAGTGCCTGCCGGATGCGGTGGCGAACCAGCTCGCCGTCCAGAGGCTCGCCGTAGAGCTCCTGGTTCGCCTCATTCAGCCGGGCGAGATGCCACCGCAGGCCCCGGGCCCGACCGGCTCGCACCTGCAGCACTGTGAAGTGGCCGTGGGGGAGCAGGGCTAGGCGGTGTGGCTCATCGAGGGGAACGGGGTGCCCGTCGATTTCGACGCGTCGAAGTGTGGGAGTGACCACCTTGGCCACGATAGTGACCCGCCGGCGGGCGGCGGTTCCGTGGGCTGGGCCGTCCGTGGCTGGGCCGTCACGCGCGATGTTCCGGTTGCGTCGCCCACGGAACCGCCGCCGTGTCGTCTTCGCTAGCGTGCTCGTGCGTGCTGCCGACAGGCTGCCGCCCACGAACGCCAACACGAACGCAAAGGAGTGTGGCTATGTCCGATCTTGCCGTCGATTCCACGGCCGACCCGGCGAAACTCGTCAGCGGTCTGCCCGCTATGTCGGAGCGTGAGGTCTCCGACCTGCTGGGTGGGCCGGCCGGTGACGCGGTGCTGGACGAGGTCTTCCGGCAGATGCGCGACACCTTCCGCCCAGAGCAGGCACAAGAAGAGAACGCTCTGGTCCGATTCGTGCTCAACGGTGGACCGGGCGGCGCCGTGCGCACCTACGAGCTGCGGGTCGCCGACGGTGTCTGCACTCTGGCGACACCGCCCGCCACCGGGACCCCGAGTGAATCCGCGGGGGAGCAGACGCTGACCATTATCACGGATCGTGTCCGCTTCGTTCGGGTGGTCTCCGGTCAGGCCAGCGGGGCCAAGCTCTTCCTCACCAGAAAGATCAAGATTGATGGTGACCTGAAGTTCGGAGGCAGGATCCTGTCTTGGTTTGAGATCAAGAAGGAGAGCTGACCGGCGGCGGTCCCCACCGGTGCCGCCACGATGAGGTGCCGGCTGGTGCGGCCGGTGCTGGACGTTCGGGAGTACGAGTTGCCCGCCGGGGCCGACGTGGCCGCTCTGTGCCGTCGCGCCGAGGAGGTCAGCTGGGAAGGCCAGCCGAGGAGGCCATGAGCGGACGGGTCGGCGACGTCGTTCAACCGGCGCCGGCCCGCCCCTCACAGGGCGAACTCGGCGGTGTTCAGGCCGAGGGCGAGGGCGGCCTCCCGCACCACGGCCCGCTCGCTGGCGACGAACTCGCCGTCAACCAGGCCGATCACCTGCCCGATGCGCACCACGGCGGCGGCTTCCGTCACCCGCCCCCGCACCTTGGCGATGTCGGCCAGCGCGGCCTGTTTGCCGGCGGCGAAGTCTGCGGTGAGACGGCTCAGATGTTCATCGAAGAGCCGTTCCACGTCCTGTTCGGGAAACTGGGACATCACCGGATCCGTGGCGATGAAGCCGAGTAGTCCCTCGCGTTCCGCCGGATCGATGCGACCATCGGCCGCGGTGACGAGGGCACAGATCGCCACGGCGGCGTCCCGGAAAGTGAGGCTGCGCAGCTCCTCCCGACGGGCGAACAGCTGCGCGCGCAGTGAGGCCAGGGAGGGCAGCCGCCGGTTGCCGACGGCGGGATCGAGGCCGCGCCAGAGCGGCCAGCCTTCGGCGAGCCAGCGACGTACCACCTCGGCCATCGATAGCGGGCGCAGGCGTGTCGCGAGGAGCACGTTGATGTTAACCGGAACCAGCGTGTGCTCCCCCCAGCGTGACGGCGTCGGGATGTCGGACGGCCAGAAGCCGGCGAACATGATACTGAGCACGTGATCGGTTGCGGATTCAGGTGAGTGGCCGGTGATGGTTCCGTCGTGCTCGACCGCCCCGATGAACTGCCGGGAGATCGTCCGAGGGCCGGCGAGGCGGCCTACCTGCCGTTCGAGAGCGTCGTCCGTGCTCTCTCCCGCCGCCACCGGACCGCCCGGAAGGACATGCCAGGCTTCTCCCGGCGGGCGAGCGAGGAGAATGCGGTCGTCAATCCGTACGAGAAGCCGAACATCAAGCCGAATAGCAGCCTGCAAAGGCATACCGAAAGCCTCCTGAAGACGCACGGCACAAGGCGGGTTACGCGCAGGCACCATCATCCACCAGATGGCGGAGCGAGTGGACGCGGCGGTCCGGAACTACTCATCTGCGCTGCCGGCGTGACCGCTCGGTCCGGGTGCCGCGTGCCGCCGTAGACCGCCGGGCGTCGCGCAGGTCCGCGGCCAGTGGTGGGGTGGGATCGGCCAGTCTCGGAAGGATGATGGTGTCTGTGGCGGCTAGGACGTCGAGCCGTCCGGACCTTAGCGCCGAGGCGTGGGCGCGGCGCCACCGGATCCGTATCCAGACCGTCCGCGCCCGATCCTAGGCCGATCCTGAGAGGCATACCGTGACCAAGTTTCTGCTCAGCGTGCATGTCCTGGCCGCGATCCTCGCGATCGGACCGGTCACCGTGGCCGCCAGCATGTTCGCCCCGGCTGCGCGCCTGGCGCTGACCTCCCCGGGCGACGAGCGTGCTGCCGGGATCGTCCGCGTGCTGCACCGGATCTGTGGCGTCTACTCCGCGCTCGGCCTCGTCGTACCGATCTTCGGGTTCTTCACCGCGCAGAGCCTGGGGGATGAAAGCTGCTGCCGAATCAGCGTCCGATGGCGTCTGATGGCCTCTGATGGCGTCGTATGATGTTCGTGTGAACCTTAAGGAGTGGGCCGCCGCGAACGGCGTCGGGTACACCACGGCGCGGCGCTGGTACCGCGACGGCCTGCTCCCGGTCCCTGCCCGCAAGGTCGGTGGGCTGGTACTCGTCGACGAACCCACCGTGCCGGCCGGGCGCCCCGTCGCGGTGGTGTACGCCCGGGTGTCGTCCGCTGACCAGAAGCCGGACCTTGACCGGCAGGTCGCCAGGATCGTCACCTGGGCGGCCAGCCAGAACCTGGCTGTCGGCAGGGTCGTGACCGAGGTCGGGTCGGCGCTCAACGGTCATCGGCGGAAGTTCCTCGGCCTGCTGCGCGACCCGGCCGTGACGACGATCGTCGTCGAGCACCGGGACCGGTTTGCCCGGTTCGGCGCCGAGTATGTCGAGGCGGCGCTGTCGGCGCAGGGCCGGCATCTGCTGGTGGTCGACCCGGGCGAGGTCGACGACGACCTGGTGGGCGACGTCACCGAGATCCTGACGTCGCTGTGCGCCCGGCTGTACGGTCGTCGGGCCGCGGCGAACCGGGCCGCCCGCGCCGTCGCCGCCGCCACCGAGGCTGGCGAGTGACGACGCTCCAGGCGTACCGCTTCGCCCTCGACCCGAACCAGGCCCAGCTCGCCGGTATCCGCCGCCACGCCGGGGCGTCGAGGTTCGCCTACAACTGGGGCCTGGCCCGGGTGAAGGCCGCGCACGCCCAGCGTGACGCCGAGCAGTCCTACGGGCTGACGGGCGACCTGCTCACCCCCGTCCCGTGGACGCTCCCCGCGCTGCGCCTCGCGTGGAACGCGGTCAAGCGGGACATCGCCCCATGGTGGGACGAGTGCTCGAAGGAGGCGTTCCGCGCCGGGCTCGACCAGCTTGCCCGCGGGTTGAAGAACGTCACCGACTCCCGGCAAGGGAAGCGGAAGGGCCGGCGGGTCGGCTTTCCCAGGTTCAAGAAGCGCGGGAGGGCCCGTGACTCGTTCCGGTACACCACCGGCGCCTACGGCCCGGCTGACGAGACCTACGTGAAGCTGCCCCGGATCGGGCGGGTGAAGGTCCACGAGCCGATGGGCGCCCTGACCGGTCGGCTGGCCGACGGACGGGCGCGGCTGCTCGGCGTGACCGTGTCCCGGACTGCTGACCGCTGGTTCGTGTCGTTCACCGTCGAGGTCGACCGCGACGTTCCCGAGCGGCCGTCGCGACGGCAACGCGCGGGCGGCCCGGTGGGCGTCGACCTCGGCGTGAAGCACCTCGCCGTTCTGTCGACCGGGCAGACCGTTCCCAACCCGAAGCACTACCAGCGGGCCGAACGGCGACTGCGCCGGGCGTCGCGGGCCCACGCCCGGTCGAAGCCGGGCAGCGCTGGGCGGCGGCAGCGCGCCGCCCAGCTCGCGACGATCCATGTCCGGGTCGCGAACCAGCGCCACAACGGGCTGCACAAGCTCACGACCCGGCTCGCCCGGTCCCACGACACGGTCGTCGTCGAAGATCTGCACGTCGCCGGGATGGTCCGTAACCGGCGGCTCGCCCGCGCGGTCGCC